>NZ_OZ060925.1 GCF_964059955.1 Sodalis-like secondary symbiont of Drepanosiphum platanoidis | reverse complement strand
AAAAAATTAAAATTTATTTAAATAAAATTTTAAATTTTAAAAAATTTATTTTACAGTTTTTATTTTTTATTTATCTCGTCTCTTAAAATATTTTTTTTCTGTAAAAATCCTTATTGGAAATATTGCATTTATTTTTTTTTGCAAATAAAAAATAAATTCATTTGCATTTAATGTAAAAAAAAAATTATTTTTTAATATTTAAATAAAGGATTTTTACAAAAAAATATATTATTTTTTGCTTTTATAAAAAAAAATAAAAAAAAATAAAAAAAAATAAAAAAATAAAAAAAAATAAAAAAAAATTCTCTACGTTAATTAAAACGTATAAAAAATTTTTATTTTTTTTAAATAAATTTTTTAAAGTTTATTAAATTTTAAGGGGGGCGGTGAAGGAGTAATTGCTAGTTTTTTTATTTTAAAATAATGTTTATCTACTAATTTTTTAAACTTAATAAGACCCATTAAACCTAATTCTTCTTTAGTAAACATTTTTATAAGGTTTTTTTGAATTTGATATTTTGCTTCTTGTTGTGTTAATAAAGCAATTCTCTTTGCATGTTTTTTTCTTTTTTTATTTTCTATATTTTTATGTCTATAAGACATAGCTGCTTGTATATGAATTTTTTTAACTCTTCTACGTGCTTCATTAAGAGAAATTGGATTTTCACCTTTATTTTTTAATTTTTTATTTTCCCATGCAAGTTGTTGGTTTTGAGCAGATTTAAATTTTCCTAATTCATATCCAATTAATTCAAAAAATAACTCAGTTATATAAATAATATTAGGTATATATGATCCTCCAATACTATCCCATATTCTTTCACATTGTATTACACCAATTGCTTCAAAATGCTCGGTAAGAGCCCTACTAGCGCGACTATAACTAGGTATATTTTGATTATTATAAGTTGTTAAACCACATGTATCAGAAATTTTAGAAACAGTTGCATGAACTTTACATGTAATAATATTAACATGAGCAGCTATACATTCAGCAATAGCATCTATAGCTCTTTTTCTATGTAAATTAATTGATTTTTTATCAAGTAAAAGTTTTCCTGTAATTCCATGATACCTATATTGTGTTCTCCATATTGGATGTATTGAAGGTTTATTTTCTCGTGCTGCTTTTCTCATTGCAATAATTATACGCGGAGGAGTTGCATAATTAGAAGGCAGCACAAATTTTGGGTTAGGATTTTTCACATAACACTTATTTGGATGTACTATTTTTTTATTTTTATAGTGAATTTTAAATTTTTTATTAGTCACTATTACCTATACTTATGGCAGATTTTTTGATTAAAGTGTACTAAGACACTTGCAAGCTAATTTTCATTGAGTTAACATCCATATTGGATCTAACCTTTGAAAGTGATTCGCATAACCCTGATAGATGATCTGCCAAGATATATGACTATCAGGGTTTTTTGCGTTCTAAAGAAAAATATTTTTCTTTAAGCTACCCTGTGCTCTATCTATAATAGAGCTTTTATTTTTATTATCGATATCTAAAAGATAAAAACTTGGCAAGTTATATAATATACATTATACTAATATGTGTAAAATATTTTTTAATTAAAAATATTATTTATTAAATTAAAATATTTTTTTTTATAAAAATATATAAATTTTTTTTTAAATTTTAATTATTAAAACTAATTTATATATTTTTATAAAAAATATTTTTTATAAAATATTTAATATATTTAAAGAATGATTTTTAAAAATTATTAAATATTATTTTTATTAAAATTTTTAATTTATAAAAAACTTATATAATATATACTTTATATTACAAATATACTATTAATTTTTTAATATTAATGTTATTAATATAAAATATTATAATTTTTTTAAAGTTTTTTATTATAAAAATTTATTTAAAAAAAAATATTTTAAACTTTAAAAAATTTATTTAAAAAAAAATATTTTAAACTTTAAAAAATTTATTTAAAAAAAAATATTTTAAACTTTAAAAAATTTATTTAAAAAAAAATATTTTAATTTGGAAAAATAATGAAAAAAATATTTAATGTTTTAACTATAGCTGGATCAGATCCTAGTGGAGGAGCTGGAATTCAAGCAGATATAAAAACATTTTCTGCATTAGGTTCATATGGAGCTTCAGTTATAACTTCTCTTGTTGCACAAAATACGCAAGGAGTACAATCTATTTTTCCAGTAAGTACAAATTGTTTTTCATCTCAATTAAATTCTGTACTAACAGATTTATCAATTAATAGTATAAAAATTGGAATGTTAGGAAATAGTGATATAATTTATTCATTATATGAAAAAATTAAAAAATTTAATATTCCTATATTAATATTAGATACAGTTATATTATCTAAAAGTGGACATTATTTATTAAAAAAAGATTCAATAAATTTATTAAAAAAAATATTATTTCCAATTGTTTCTGTAATAACTCCGAATTTAATTGAATCATCTATTATATTAGAATGTTCTGTTGCTAAAAATGAAAAAGAAATGATAGATCAAGGAAAAAAATTAATTAAATTAGGTTGTAAAGCAGTAATTATGAAAGGAGGACATTTAAAATCTAAAAAATCAAGTCCAGATTGGTTTATTACAAAAAATAAAAAAATTCGTTTTAATAGTCCACGTATTAAAAGTAATAATACTCATGGAACAGGATGTAGTTTTTCTTCTGCTATTGCTGTTAATATATTAAATTTTAATAATTGGTCTAAAGCAATTATATCATCTAAAAAATGGATAGAAAAATCTATAATAAATTCAAATAAATTAAATGTAGGTAAAGGTATTGGACCAATTCATCATTATCATGAATGGTGGTAAATTTTTTATTAAATTTATATATAAATTTAATTTTTTAATAACATTTCTAAATTATCAATTAATCTAACTTTTCCAATCCAAGCACTACATAGTATAATTATGCTAGACGTTTTTTTCGTTAATTTTTTATTTAAAGTTTTTGAATCTCTAATTGTTAATATATCAATTTTAAATCCATGTTTAACAAGATTCTTATATGCTTTTTTTAAGAAATTATTATTTTTTAAATTGTTTTTATTTATTTTTTTAGAAATCCATTTTATAGTTTTATAAATCTCAGGAGCTATTTTACGTTCTTTAGAATTAAGAAGTATATTACGAGAGCTCAATGCTAATCCATCATTATCTCGAACTATAGGAACACCTAGAATTTGAATATTATAATTCATTTGAATAACTAATTTTTTAATAAAAAATAATTGTTGAAAATCTTTTTTACCAAAACATGCTATTTCAGGTGAAATTATATTAAATAATTTACTAACAATAGTCATAACTCCTTTAAAATGATATGGTCTATTTTTACTTTCAAGAATATTATATGAAGATGGTATATTTACAAAAATTTGATCAATAAAATTATTCAAATACATTTTTTTTAATCTAGGACAAAAAACTATATCTACATTATTTAATTTTAATTTTTTAAAATCTTCTTTTAAAGATCTAGGATATTTTTTAGAATCATTTAAATTTTTAAATTGCATAGGATTAACAAAAATACTTACTATAACTTTATCAGCATTTTTTTGTCCAACTTCTATTAATTTAATATGACCTAAATGTAAATTTCCCATAGTTGGTATGAGAGCTATAGTATTATTTTTTTTATGAATTTTTTTTACTTTATTATATAAAATTTTAGGATCTCTAATTATATACATAATAATTCTCTTTTTTTATAAAAAACTTTCTTTTTTTGATGGGAAAATACAATTTTCAACTTCTTTAATATATGAAGTTACAGCTGAAGAAATATCATAATTTTTTTTAAGAAAACTTTTACTAAAAGATGGAGTATTTTTTCCACTTATTCCTAAAAAATCTTGCATTACTAATATTTGACCATCAGTAAAAGATCCAGATCCAATTCCAATAACAGGAATTTTTAAAATATTTGTAATTTTTTTAGCTAAATTTATTGGTACACATTCTAAAACTAAAAGTTTTGCTCCTGAACTTTCTATAGATAATGCATCAGATAAAATTTGTTCTTCTTCTTTTTTTTTTCGTCCTTGTACTTTATATTTTCCTAATAAATTAATTGATTGTGGTGTTAAACCAATATGAGCACATACAGGAATTGATCTAATTGTAAGATTATAAATTATTTCAGATATATTTTTTCCACCTTCTAATTTTATTATATTAGCACCTGCACGCATTAATATAGATGCGTTAATATATGCTTGTTCTTTATTAAAATAACTCATAAATGGAAGATCAGATAATAATAAACATTTAGGAGCTCCTCTTCTAACACATTTTGTATGATATTCCATATCCTTGATAGTAACAGGTATAGTTGAGTTATGACCCTGAATAGTCATTCCTAATGAATCTCCTACTAACATAACTTTTATTCCTTTTTGAAAAAATAATTTAGAAAATGTTGAATCATATGCAGTGAGAACTGCAAATTTTTTTTTATTTTTCCATTCAATTAAATCAGAAATTGTTATCATTTTAAATTCCTATTATAATAAAAATTTTTTTTAAAAACTTATATTATTGTATAATAATATAAGTTATTATATTATAATGGCATATTAATTTACTATTAAATTTTTATATAAAAAATTTAAATTTTATTTATTTTTTTTAAATTAATTTTTATAATATATTACGTCCTAAATAAAAATCCCAATCTTTCCATATAGGTTGTAACCCTAATTTATATAATTTTTTTGCAATTTCTTGAGAAGTTCTATTATCAGAAATATCAAATTGTTTTAATTCAGATGTTTTATTTGAATATCCCCCAGGTTGTGTTTTAGATCCTGCACTAATAGTATTTACTACAATTGGAATAACATTATCTCTAAAAAAAGATGATTCTCTTGTTGAAAGAGAAATTTCAACTTCAGGTGCTAATAATCTAAAAGCACACATAACTTGTAATAATTGAGATTCATTAACATAAGATTCAGATTTAAATCCTCCATAACAAGATCTTAATCTAGGAAATGATACAACATATCTACTTTTCCAATAATTATTACGTAAATAAATTAAATGATTTGCCATGATATAACAATCAGTTCTCCAATCATTTGATAAACCCATCAAAACACCCAATCCTATTTTATCTATTCCTGCTTGAGCTATTCTATCATGAGCTTCTAATCTCCAAAAAAAATCTTTTTTCTGTCCTTTTAAATGATTTTTTTTATAACAATCTATATTGTATGTTTCTTGATATACTAAAACGCTATCTATACCTAAAATTTTTAATTTTTTATATTCTTTAGTTAACATAGGTTGAATTTCTATAGATAAAGAACTACAATATTTACGTATTAAAGGAATGCATTTTATAAAATATTCTATACCAACTTTTTTATTATGTTCACCAGTAACTATAAGAAAATTCTTTATATAATTTTTTTTTATAAATTTACATTCTTCAATAATTTCTTTTAAATTAAGAATTTTTCTCTTAATTTTATTTTTTATAGAAAAACCACAATATGTACAATGATTAGAACATAAATTAGATAAATATATTGGAATATAAAAATGAATTATATTACCAAATCTATTTCTAGTAATTTTTTTTGCTTTTTGAGATAATGGTTCTAAATAATGTAATGCTTCTGGAGATAAAATTGCTTTCATTTCTTCTAATCCAAAATCATTTGTTAATAAAGCATTTTCTACATCTTTTTTTGTTTTGTTTCTTATAGAAGAAGATATTTTATTCCATTCAATTGATTTAAAAAATTGACTAAAATTTTTCACAATAAATTTTCTTTTTTTGAATATAAAAAATCAGTAATAGGACTAGTAGGATTTGCATATAAAGATTTTAATGGTAATTTTATTTTTTTAATAATATTTCCTGAATCTACTGCTAATTTAAACGCATGAGCCATCTCTATAGGATTTTTAGAAACAGCAATAGCTGTATTAATTAATACAGCATCAGCTCCTAATTCTAATGCCTCTAAAGCTTGACTAGGAGATCCTATACCTGCATCAATAATAACTGGTATATTAGATTGTTTAATTATTATTTTTAAAAAATTTTTTGTTTTTAATCCTTGATTAGATCCAATAGGAGATCCTAATGGCATAATTGCTGAACATCCTACATCTATTAATTTTCTACATAAAATAGGATCTGCTGAACAATATGGTAATACTATAAAATTTTCTTTAACTAATTGTTTTGCAGCTATTAAAGTTTCAATAGGATCTGGTAAAAGATATTGTTCATCTGGATGTATTTCTAATTTAATCCAATTTGTTTCTAATGCTTCACGTGCTAAATTTGCAGAAAATATTGCTTCTTTAGCAACTTTAGCACCAGATGTATTTGGAAGTATTTTAACACCAATTTTATTTAAAGATTTTAAAACATTATCATTTTTTAAAATTCTATTTTTTATATTTACTCTACGCATAGATACAGTAACCATTTCACTTCCAGAAGATAAAATGGATTTATGCATTAAATCTATATTTGAAAATTTTCCAGTACCAATAAATAATCTTGATTTAAATTTGACATTTGCTATAGTTAACAAATTTTATCCTCCAGAAATTGCTTCAAATAAATAAATATTATCTTTATCTTTTAATAGATATTTATTCCATTTTTGTAATGGAATAATATTTTTATTTACTGATAATGCCATTCCTTTAAAATCTTTATAATAATTTTTTAAAAAAATATCTAATTTTATTGATTTTTTTAATTTAATTTTTTTAGTATTAAATACTATTTCTATTTGTGACATTATTATCTCTTTTAATTTATATTAAATTATTTATTATAAACAAATTTTACAGTTTTTATTTTTAGTTAAATTAAATATTGACCATTTTAATGTTTTTCCATTAAATATATATAATTTACCAATTGAATTAATTGGTAAATTAGTAGAAAGTATTTTAATTGCTTCTAAAGATTGCATTGAACCTATAATTCCAACTATAGGTCCAAGTATTCCATAATTTTTACAATTATATTCGTAATTTAATTTATTAGGAAATAAACAAGCATAACATCCATATTTAAAATTTGGTGAAAAAACTAAAAATTGTCCAGAAAATCTTATTGCACTTCCACTAATTAATATTTTTTTATATTTTACACAATATTTATTAATACTAAATCTAGTATCCATATTATCACTACAATCTAATACTAAATCTACTAATGATACATATTTATCAATTAAATAATCATTTAATTTAGAATTAATAGATATATATTTAGTTAATGGATTTAATTTTAATAATTTTTTTTTAGCAATTTTTGCTTTATATTTATTTATATCATTTATATTATATAATATCTGTCTTTGTAAATTACTTTCATCTACTAAGTCATAATCAGCTAAAAAAATTTTACCAATACCAGATGCTGAAAGATATAAAGCAGTAGGTGATCCTAATCCTCCTAAACCTACTATTAATACACTTGAATTAAAAAGTTTTTCTTGACCAATTTCACCTATATCTTTTAAAAAAATTTGACGATGATAACGTAAAAAATTTTTATTATTTAACATTAATTCCTCAAATAAAATTTTTTTAAAATATTAATATATTTTATTTTTTTTTTCCCATTTTGAAATTTTTTCCATAAAATTTTTTGTTTCTTTTCTCCAATTCTTAGATTTTATAATAGCACTAATAACTGAAATTCCACCTACACCAGAATCTAATACTGAATTTAAAGAATTTAAATTAATTCCACCTATAGCTACTGTTGGAATATTTTTTAATTTGTTAACCCAATATTTTAATTTTTTTAATCCTTGAGGTTTTGATAACATATTTTTAGTTGAAGTAGGAAATATATGTCCTAATGCAATATAAGAAGGATTCCAAGATAATGAACGATTTAATTCTTCTTCATTATGCGTAGATAATCCTAATCTTAATTTAGATTGTCTTATAAGAATTTTATTAGCTTGAATCATATCTTCTTGACCTAAATGTACACCATAAGCACGATATCTTATTGCTAATTGCCAATAATCATTAATAAAAATTTTTGCATTATAGTGATTTCCTAATAAAACAGATGCTTCAATACTTTTTTCTATATAAATTTTAGATTTATTTTTAATACGAAGTTGTATTATTTTAACACCACAATCAAGCATACATACTAACCAAGATATAGAATTTACTATTGGATAAAATCCAATACGAAACGGAACTGGTAGAAATTTTTCTTTATTATTCATATTTAATTCTCTGGTATTTAACTAAAATATTTATTTTTATTTTATAGAATTAAATTTTTTTGACATATTTTTCATACCTTTATTTTTTTTATTAATTTTTTTTAATTTAACATAATCATTAATTTCTTTTGAAATATTCATAGAACAAAATTTAGGTCCACACATAGAACAAAAATGTGATAATTTATTAGATTCTTGAGGTAAAGTTTCATCATGAAAACTTTTAGATATAATTGGATCTATAGATAAATTAAATTGATCTTCCCATCTAAATTCAAATCTAGCTTTAGAAATAGCATTATCTCTTAATATTGCCCCAGGATGTTCTTTTGCAAGATCAGCAACATGAGCTGCTATTTTATATGATATTAATCCTTGTTTTACATCTTCTTTATTAGGCAATCCTAAATGTTCTTTAGGAGTAACATAACAAAGCATTGCACATCCCATTGAACCAATAATTGCTGCACCAATACCAGAAGTAAAATGATCATATCCAGGAGCAATATCAGTTGTAATAGGTCCTAATGTATAAAATGGTGCTTCATGACAATATTTTAATTGTTTTTTCATATTTTCATTAATTAAATTAATAGGTACATGACCTGGACCCTCTATCATTGTTTGAACATTATATTTCCATGCAATTTTAGTTAATTTTCCTAAAGTATATAATTCAGAAAATTGAGCTTCATCATTAGCATCTTGTATAGATCCAGGACGTAATCCATCACCAAGTGAAATAGCAATATCATATTTAGCACAAAGTTTACAAATATTTACAAAATTTTCATAAAGAAAATTTTGTTTATGATTAGATAAACACCATTTAGCCATTATTGCACCACCTCTAGAAACTATTCCAGTTAATCTACTAGAAGTCATTGGTATATATTGTAAAAGTAATCCAGCATGTATAGTAAAATAATCTACTCCTTGTTCTGCTTGTTCTAATAAAGTTTGATAAAAAACTTCCCAATTAAGATTTTCTGCAATTCCTGAAACTTTTTCTAAGGCTTGATATATAGGTACAGTTCCAATAGGAACTGGACTATTACGTAATATCCATTCTCTTGTTTCATGAATATTTCTACCTGTAGATAAGTCCATTACAGTATCAGCTCCCCAACGAATTGACCAAATTAATTTTTCTACTTCTTCTTCAATAGAAGAGGAAACAGAAGAATTACCAATATTAGCATTTACTTTTACTAAAAAATTACGACCAATTATCATTGGTTCTAATTCTGGATGATTTATATTTGAAGGAATAATTGCACGTCCTTTTTCTATTTCTTTTCTTACAAATTCTGCAGTAATTTTTTTATTTGATTTATTTTTTTTATATTTAGAATCAGAATAATTCATATTTTCACGAATAGCAACAAATTCCATTTCAGGAGTAATAATTCCTAATCTAGCATAATATAATTGAGTTATAGATTTATTATTTTTTGCTTTAAGTATATTATGAGTAAAAGAACATTTTAATTTTTTTAAATTTTTTTTAATATAATTATTATTATTTTCTTTTTTTATATTATATTTTTCAGAATCTTGACGATTATTTATCCAATTTTCACGTATACGTTTAATACCTTTATAAACATTAATTTTATTTTTAATATCTCCATATGGACCAGATGTATCATATATTAATATTGATTCTTTTTTATTAAAAGATTTATTATTTAATTGATTTTTAATATTTTTATTTAAATTAATTTTTCTTACAGGAACTTTAATATTATTATCACCATATAAATATTTACGATGAGAATTTGGAAAAATATCTACTTTTAATTTATCAATAAAATTTTTTGCTTTAATACGTTTTTCACGACGTGAATATAAATTAGATTCTGATGACATAAATCTTCCTTAATAAGGATTAAAATTTTTTATTTTTAATAAAAATTAAAATAAATTAAATTAATAAATTTATAAATTTTTTTTAAATAAAAATTTAATTTAATATTTTAAAATAAAATATTTTAATAAAAATTATTAAAAAATTAAATTTTATTTTTAATAAAAATAATTATTATTAATAATAATATTTTTTAAAAAAATTATATATTAAAATATAATTTAAATTATATTATATATTTTTCCTTTATTTGTAATTTTTATATTATTAATATTAATAGATATTAAATCTCCATATTTAGATAATTTTTTAATTTGTTTATAATTAAGTGAATTATATGCTGATTCTAACATAACTATTTTTTTTTCTTTATCTTTTGATAAAATTTCTAAAATATTTCCAGAAATTTTTTTCATTTGTTTTAAATTTATCTCAATTATTTCTTTATTATTTTTAATTAATTGATTAATTAATATATTTTTTTCTTTAATGTTAGGAATTGAATCTAATGCAACTATTGCAAAATTTGATCCAATATTCATAATTATTTTTATTAAATAAACAAAATTATGATTAATATCATATGCATGAAACATTATAGGTTTATAATTTATTTTTTTTGCAAGTTTTTTTATTATTTTTTTATTATTTTTATTACATATAATTGCATAAATAATTTTATTTTTTTTATCTATTAATAAATTTTTTTTATTTATTAATAAATTTGTTTTTAATTTTTTTTTAAAAAGTTTTATCTTTATTTTTTTTTTTAAAAAATTCATCTAATGGAATTAAACGAAAATATATCTTTTTATTTTTTAAAATAATTGATTTATTATCTATATGATTTAATTTTTTAGTTAAATTAAAATCATTTATTTTTTTAGCTTCTGCATTAAAAAAAATAAATGATAATGTAAAAATACAAAATAGTTTATTTATTGACATAAAAAATACCTTTTTTAAATTTTTATAGAAATTTTAAAAAATATTTAATTAATTAAATATTTTTTTAAGAAAATAAATAAAATTTTATTTAAAAACCTTCATTCCTTCATTCCATAATTTATTAAATTGATAAAAATATTTTTTAGCTATTTTTGGATTATTATATAAATAAATAATATTTTCTGCATTATTATATAATGCATTATTTGTATAATTTAATGATCCTGTTTCAATAGATTTATTATCAATAATAATAAATTTGTTATGCATGATTGAATATTTATTATTCAATTTTAATAAAATTTTATTTTTTAATAAAAAAAGAATAATTTTGTTTTTAAAAAAATTTTTATTATAATTAAGTAATATTCTAATATTAATTCCTCTATTTTTTGCATAAATTAATTCTTTTGCTATAGATTTATTTGTAAAATTATAAGCTGCAATATCAATTGTTGATTTTGCTTTTCTAATAATAGAAAGAATTAATTTTTTTATTTTATTTTCAGGAGAAAATTTAATTATTATATTTGAATTAAGTTTATTAGCAAATAAAGAATTACTAAAAATAATAAAAATTAAAAAAATAGTAATAATATATTTTATTATTTTTTTCATATTTTATTATCTTTTTAAGATTTTATAAATTAATATAAAAATATTTTATAAATTCAAATTTATAATTTATAAATTAATTTTTTTTAATTTTATTTTAAGTTTTTATATAAAAATTAATTTATTATTAATTTTAAATTTTAAATTTGAATTTATTATATATAAATATAAATTTTAATGCAAATTTATTTAATAATTTTATAATTTTTTTTATTATATATATAATATATTATTATTAATAATTTTAAACATATTTATTAAAGGTATATATAAATGAAATCTGAAGAAAAATATTTAATTTATAAATTATTTAAACAATTAAAAAAAATAGAAAAAATTAATAATGTAAGAGATAAAGATGCTGAAAAAATTATTTATAATTTTATTCAAGAACAAAAAACAGCTCCATATTATATGACTCAATCAATTTTATTACAAGAATCTGTAATAAATCAATTACAAGAAAAAATAATAAAATTAGAAAAAAAAATTAATGAAATAAAAATTAATAACAATAAAAAAAATTTTTTAAGTAATTTTTTTAAAAAAAATAAAATTGATTCATCAAATGAATCTGAATTTATTAATTCTGAACATAATTCTTTTATTTTAAAGAAAAAAAATCCAATAATAAGAAAAGGATTAGGATTTATGTCTGGTGCTCTTCAAACTGCTGCAGGAGTAGCAGGAGGATTTTTTTTAGGAAATTTTTTAACTAAAGTTTTTTCAAATTTAAATTCTCAAGAAAAATCTAATTTATCTGATGATAATTTTTTATCTGAATTATCTGAAAATAATGATTTTTTAAAAAAAGATTTTAAATTAAATAATTTAGATATATTAAATTATGGAGAAAATCATAATAATGACATCTCTGATGAGCCTTTTTCTGATAATTATTTAGATGATAATTATTTAGATGATAATTATTTAGATGATAATGATGATTAATTTTTATATTTAAAATTTATTTTTATAATTTTAAAAGATTATGTTAATAATTTTATTAATATAATCTTTTTTTTATTTTTATAGAAAAAAATTAAATATTTTAAATAAAAATTAATTTTTTTATTTTTATAGAAAAAAATTAAATATTTTAAATAAAAATTAATTTTTTTATTTTTATAGAAAAAAATTAAATATTTTAAATAAAAATTAATTTTTTTATTTTTATAGAAAAAAATTAAATATTTTAAATAAAAATTAATTTTTTTATTTTTATAGAAAAAAATTAAATATTTTAAATAAAAATTAATTTTTTTATTTTTATAGAAAAAAATTAAATATTTTAAATAAAAATTAAT